>NZ_KB235930.1:0-794 GCF_000332295.1 Fortiea contorta PCC 7126
ATTTCGTGCTGTTCGCTGCAGCCTTGATCCTGAGGTATCGGAATCTCCTTCGTCGCATTTTTTCCATCAACTGCGATCTGGTAAGACCCATGCTCTGGGCTAGCTGTTGCAGCATCTCCCAGGATTCGGGAGTCACTTTCAACGTTCCCGATATGACTGTTCTCCCGGAATTTGGGCGGCCGGTTCTTGGCATTTTTCATTACCATAATTAACTCCTCAATTATCGCACATCTAGAAGTCTGTTATTGACTCAGACGTTCAGACGTGCAATTATTATAACCATGAGGACTTCCAGAAGTCTAATTATTCGCTCCCCAACGCCTAACCCTTCGCGTTGCACCTGGAGCAAGCACCCACGCACTGCCTAGTCCCCGCGTGGAAACACCCTTGAATTTGTACCTGATGCTCATGCAAAAGGCGATCGCCCTACCAGTAGCACAGAGCGATCGCCAGTCAAATACCAAGTTATAAGGAGTCCATATTATCATTCAAAAAATTCTCGCAGACACAGCCAAACTTAATCGCTCCCAAGCCTTGGGATTATGTGCCCTGATCTGCGTTGCTTTAAGAGAAAATACCAGCGTCGCTTACCAGTGGGAGGAATTGAATTTTTCAGATATTCCTCAAAAATTGATAGACGCCATCGATGAGCTTGATGAAGATTACCAATTCGTTCTGCTCAACAATATCTCTTATGGATTCGTGGAGGAAGACGCGGTCGAAGTCCTTGGGCTAGTCGATTAAAAAGGCGATCGCCTTTTATCAGGAGTGCGATCGCCAAGTAATGGATTTGA
>NZ_KB235932.1:0-1563 GCF_000332295.1 Fortiea contorta PCC 7126
GCCAAGCGTTTTCCAATGTCTTGCTGCTTCTTGACCTGCCCGCTTTTTATCCACCACAGCATAATAAGTTTTTCTTTCTGGTTCCCTAAATTAGCTGTTTGCAGGCGTTTTTTAAGTTCTTCTTCGCTCTCTGCTATTTCAATCTCAAAAGGGCGGCTCATGGTTCTTTTAATTTATCGAGTTTGTTTTCTCTATTATATGCAACTTCATATTAAATTGGTATAACCATACCCGAATTATTAGAAATACAGGTACAAAAAACACCATTGGTAACAACAGCGCAGTTTCATAAAGTGAATAAAGGTACATAAATTATTAACTCATTACTTTACCTGATCCAAGCTATCTTTGTTCTTTTTTTCTAATTATTATCTTGCTTCTTTTTTGCTAAGTTCTTCTCTTGTTTTGGTTAATGTCAATTCCTCTGTTAAGACTCGCTGATAAACCTGTGATAGCAAAGGCGTGACTTGATTATTCTCTGTACCATATCCTAAGCTTGTCCAAGTACCGGACAATATCTGTAAAACCTGATTAAGTTTTTTCTGCTTCAAAAGAGTTGTAATATCTGCTCTCCAAGCATGATGGTCACTGAGCCATGCATATACTACCTCATCTTGTCTTTGTGGCTCGAAACTCTCAGGAGCTATACTTAGAGACTTGGAGAACTTGTGGTACTTCTTAACTTTTTCTTGCCAGGTAGTTGTAAGGATTTGATAACGACCAGCAGCTGTACTGCACTCGCCTTTATGAGGGCCAGAAACAATTGTTATGCATTGATTGGGATGACGGCTGAGATCGGAAAAATGCTTACCACCATAAAGTAAAGTATAAGGGTTAGAATCTAGAGCTTCACTAGCTGTAATAGTTCGCATTAATGCCCGAATATAAGGATCGCCTTCTTTCATTGCTAAAGGCGGAGTGTAGTCAGAAATGCTAGAGGTTTTGCGAGTGTTAAATCCTTGCCAAAGAACAATTAACAAAACTGTAGTCAATATTCCAACAATTGTCGCTCCCCACTTAAACTTCACTTTTTTTAGCAGGAGAACTTTAGCTGGATTTAGAGAGTATGTTTTCTCAACACTTATCTTAGTAATTTTGTGAACTAATAATAGCAAAAAATTATTATTTTTTGGCATTTGCTTTTTATGTATCCCTCTTCTGTCACTTTCCGGAATGAGCAAGTAGTAACTAAGCGAAATTATCCAGAAGCATAATAGGGTTTAAATTGATTCATTGCACTAATTAATTGATTGAATCCCAGCAATAAATGAGAATTAGGGAAAATATGTATCCAGGGATAAATCAACCAAAATAGTAAGAGTGATTGGGCAATGAGACGTAGATTATTTAAAGTATTTTTCCATCCGGATTCATGGTTCCATTGTTGATGATTAGAAAAATCAGCATCACTATTTTCTTGTAACTCAGGTTCAATTTTACGAGATAGATTTAAGCCTAACAAGGCGGAAGAATTTAAACTAATCATTGTGTAAACACAAAAATCATTTCCCACCATCTCTCAATATGTTGAAAATTTGTGAACCGATAATTTGTCCAACCTAG
>NZ_KB235932.1:1663-9773 GCF_000332295.1 Fortiea contorta PCC 7126
TATTGCCTAGCTACATAATCAGTCTTCTTTCCTTTTTTCCTGTCTCCTGTTTCATCTATTACTACTGTAATCGCATTGCCATCTAATGCTGTTTTAGTCGATTTAATCTTCGTTGTTTTAATTCCTCTACTGACCAATCTGAATTAGCTAAAAATGATGTAATGACTGTGCAGAGTTTATACTTACGGCTTTCGCTATCTCTGGTAACGATTTTCTTTTAATTGGTGACATTATTCCCAGATGTAAATATTTGAAACACTCATAATTTCTTACTTCTTTAAACAGGTCTTTATACTCTGCACAATATTCATCTATGATGGTAACTGTTGGGTGAGCATCTCTTGGCAAATGCTTGAGGATTTGTAATTCTACATCCATTGCCCTACTTACCTTTCAAGGTTTTCTTTTTTATTCTTTTATTCAGAATACCCGGAAAGTTACAGAAGAGGGATAAATTCAGTCTTGACTAAAATTTGTAATAAGTGAACAGGACAAAAATCTATATTTACAGCTATCTTCCTGAATAGTAAGGCTTTTTGGGAGCTAAAATAATTACTAAATAGCGCTCAAAAAAATTTAGTCATTTCTGAATGACTAAATTATATAATGACTAAATAATTTAAAAATGACATTATGCATTATGATATTGACTAATTTACACCATGCTGTCGGTAGTCAGTAAAATGTTAACTCTTACTTGTGCATCCTTATCCGGTGGCCAGGGAAAAACAACTGTTGCAATCTTGTTGGGTAGAATGCTTGCTCAAACAGGACAGCGTGTACTGATGATTGATGCCGATCCCCAAGCGAACCTAACTTTTTACCTGGGGCACGAAGTTCAGCAGAATCAACCCACGCTTCTAGAAGTTCTGAAAAAACAGATAAATACTGAAGACGGTATTTACGAAATTGGAGAAAACCTATGGTTAATTCCTGCTGATGATGGATTAGATAATGCTCAAGAATTTTTATCCGGGAGTGGTATGGGAGCGATTGTTCTGAGCAAACGCTTAAAAGAGATATCAGATTTATTCCAATACTGCATTGTCGATGCGCCACCTCAGCGATCGCAAATCTGCCTTACATCGTTGGGGGCAGCTGACCATATTATCCTTCCTGTAGAAGCATCATCCAAAGGTGTAAATTCTCTCATCCGAACTCTGAGTTTGGTTGATGAACTTCAAGAAATTGATGCTTTTTCAGGGATAGTGCTTGGCATCTTGCCATTCAGAGATAAATGGGTAGGTAATAACCAAGTCGCACAAAGTAAGGCGAGTATCAGTGCAATGCGAACAATTGCCGAAGAAATAGTCGTTTTACCTTCAATTTTAGAATCTGAACAATTTAAAAAAGCCATAGATAAAGGTGTAAGTTTGTCCTCTCTGGGCTTTGAACAACTCGAAACTCCCTTCCAACAAATTATCGAGAGGTTACAAAAGAATGTCTGATGTTTTTGAGCGCCTTAAGAAAAAGACACGTCCAAGTGTTCCAGCACGGGATACAACACTTGTAAAAGTACAACACAATAGCTTACTAAATGACCAAATTACTGAATTTAGTCATTTACCTGAAAAACCAAAACCAGATTTAGATAGTGAGGAAGTAATAAACGATAAGGTAAGCACTTCTAATCAAGAACCGCAGTTAGAGTTAACCCAGATCATCAGGCGAACAATCAGGTTAGAACAGGATATTGATACCAAGCTAGATACGTTTTGCAATGTAAATAAAATTACTAGAGATACTTTCCTAGAAGCTGCATTTATCGTCTGCTCAGAAAATGAGGAATTATTGCAAGAGGTACTAAACCAAGCTAGAAAACGTTATCAACAGCGTAAACAAGCTGGTGAACAACGCAAATTTCAGACATTGGCTAAGAAAATTAACGTTAACGATTAAGTTAACCCTAATCTATCTGTGAGAGGCTAATCGCTTCTCTATCTCCTACTAGTATTGTGTAATACTTAGTAGTCGTTCTGAGAAATTCCATGTATTACGTGGATGATTGGCATGATTTTGTCTCGTAATACATGGTGTGGCATAAATTTTAATTATTTTGCAACGTAGCTGTCAGCGATTATAGAGATTTACGCCATAGCTTTCGCCATTTGACGGCAAGAATCCGCACAGCGACGGCAAGATTCGGCACAGCGTTTACAGTGGTCGCTATCGTGTTTCTCGCACTCACTGGCACAGTGATCGCAAGCTTCAGCACAGACTCCGCATATCTGAGCATGGAGAGGCGAATTGCGAGACATAAAACGAGCGCACAGAGCGCAAGTATCAGCACAGTCTCGGCACAGCTTAATGCATTGAGCCATCATCTGTACCATGTTGCCACTTAAACAGGCATCGGCACAGTTTTCGCAATCGCGCAGGCAATCAAAGCAAGCCTCTATGCAAGTTTCAAGCAAGGATTGATGAGATTGGGCTGTCGTCATAATTATACCTCCGATTTCAAGTCGTCAATTTCACATGAGGCAGTATTTATGCCTTCTTCATGCTTACATTAAAAAACTATCAATATACTTGCGTCTACCTAATGGCATGAATAATATTTATTACTAATTACATAGACTAATTTCATGCTGATTTCATTTGGGTATGCGTGATTGTTTTTTAATTAAAACTCTAAGAATTTCATATTAATTTCATCAATATGTGAAAAGGTAAAAATATAAATAAATAAAAACAGAGTTAATAATTTATGAGCTTTGATTATGACCTTTTTGTAATTGGTGCAGGGCCTGGAGGTGTTGCTGCCGCTAGACAATCTGCTGCTCATGGCGCTCGTGTGTTAATTTCCGAACGCGACCAAGTAGGCGGTACTTGCGTAATGCATGGCTGTATTCCAGAAAAACTTATGGCATATGCTGCTAGTTTTTCCCACGTTTTTGAAGATGCCGACGAATATGGTTGGGATAAAGTAAGTGACCGCATTGACTGGCATAAATTTATGGCAGCTAAAGACCGAGCAATCAAACATCTGAGCAAATTGCATATTCAGCATCTTGAAGAAGCAGGGGTAGACCTAATTTGGGGACAAACAAAGTTTTTAGATTCTCATACTTTGGATATTGGGGGCCGCCAGATTACTGCTAATAAAATATTAATTGCTGTAGGTGGAGAAGCTGTAAAACCTGAAATCTCAGGAATTGAATATGCTATTACTACACGTCAGATGTTTGAAATAAAGCAGCAACCGAAGCATATTGCCATTATTGGTAGTGACCAGATAGCAGTGAAGTTTGCTGGCAGCTTGAACGGTCTGATTTCAAAAGTTACTTTAATAGTGCCTGAAGAGCGTATTTTACCAGGTCGAGATGAAGATATTAGAGCTACAGTTCAGGAAAGTATGATAAAAAATTGTATTCAAATTTTCTGCCATACTGTTGTTGAAAAAATTGAAAAAAATAAGGACTGTTTATGTTTGAGTTTGTTAGGAAATAAACAAGATATTCTAACTGTAGATACCGTTCTTTGCGCCATAGGTCGAGTTCCTAATTTAAGTGGTCTTGATTTAGAAAAAGCAGGTATTCAAGTTAAACAAGGAGCGATCGCAGTAGATGAATACAGCCGTACTACTCAGGCTAATATTTTTGCTGTTGGAGATTGCACTGACCGACCCCATTGGACTCCTGTCGCCATTGCCACAGGTCGTGCCTTTGCTGACACCGTATTTGGTAATCATCCCCGAACTGTGAATTTAGAGTGCGTTCCCTCAGTACTTTCTTCTCGACCTGAAGCGGCTACGGTTGGCTTGACTGAAGCCCAAGCGCGTGAAAAATTTGGGGAATCAATACACTGTTATTCTCAAAGGTTTCAACCTCTTTTTGATGCCATTGCTGAACCAGAACAGAAAACTCTCATTAAATTAGTAGTTGATACTAAATCAGACAGGGTACTCGGTGCTCATATGGTCGGTGAATACGCTCCTGAGATTATTCAATGTCTTGGACTTGCTATTCGGACAGGTATCACTAAAAAAGATTTTGATGCAACAATTGGTATTCATCCTTCAGCGGCGGAAGAATTTTTCACCCTACGCTAACTTTTGCTAATCATAAAGCCAAAACTCTTTGAGAAGATACGCTTTTGAAGAACTAGCTTGTTGTACATTCCAAGGTAAATATGCGTCCCAAATCAATTTTATGGATAGTTTTACTAGTACTAACTCTGGGATTAGTGCTATTAACTCCTCGTTTAGGAATAGGCCAGGAATTACCTGATTATCTTGAGAGAATTCCTAATTCTATTGCTCAAAACTCACCTTTACCTCAGCCTGCGAGCAACTCAAATATGCCCAGCATGAATATGTCTGGCATGAATGAGGCAAACTTCAAAAGTTCTGCTTGGATTGATACTGTTTTGATTGTTTGGTTTAGTCTGACAGTTCTCTCAGTAATTTATGTATCCTGGGATGCGTTCACTAGTAATCCTGAACTAACTGTAATGAAGTGGGGATGGTTGTTAGTGACTCTTTACACAGGAGTAATTGGTGCGGCACTGTACATTCTGTCTTGTAAAGAACCAGCTCCAATGCAGCATGAAGAGTTTGTCAAGCCATTGTGGAAACAGACCGTTGGTTCGACAATTCACTGTTTAGCTGGTGATGCAACGGGAATTATCGTTGCTGCCGCAATTACCATGACCCTCGGACTACCCATGTGGCTTGATGTAATTTCTGAGTATTTTTTCGGCTTTGCCTTTGGGCTGTTTGTTTTTCAATCTTTGTTTATGAAAGATATGCTGGGTGGTTCATATCTCAAAGCCGTCCGGCGTTCTTTTATGCCGGAATGGCTTTCAATGAATGCGGTGATGGCAGGAATGATTCCAGTAATGGTCATCCTGATGAGCCGTGATATGACAGCGATGGAGGCAACCTCAATTCGGTTCTGGGGCGTGATGTCTTTGGCAACTTTAGTAGGATTTGTAGTTGCTTTTCCCGTTAATATGTGGCTAGTTGCTGTTGGTCTAAAACATGGGATGGGAACCGTTCGGGCATTAGGTAAAGGTGGTCACAGTTTAGCTGCTGAAAGAGAAGAAATTACAGCAACTTCCGATAAAGTGCCTGCACCCAATGCTGATACAGACCAGTTTATGGAAGGAATGTAACCATGAAAACCCGTCGAAATATAGAGATGAATTCTTCTGCTGGCGATTTGCACGCGGGTATGTCAATGAAACCCAAAGCTACGCGATCGCAACTTCTAGCAGTGACGCTGTTAACACTATTAGCCTTAGCATTTGGTGTTTTCATCGCCGCACTCTACGGCAACTTTACCATGAGTGCTAGGAATATGCAGCCTGAGTCAATGCCAGGAATGAATATGGGCAACCAATCCATGCCTGGGATGAATATGAATAACGACAACAAGTCAATGTCTGGCATGAATATGGGTGGCACCAAATTTCCGACTCCAGTATCATCACTACCGCCTGCACCCATGAGTAGCGTCACTCAAATGAATGGTTTAGTCATGCCCCCAGGAATGATTATGACCTCTGATATGAGCATGGAAGCAATGGCAGACATGGCAGCAGTAGACTTGACAAAGATAGCCTATAGTGCTCCCGTTGATGCACGAGGGGATCAGACTCTAACACCTAAACTAGAGAATGGTGTGAAAATCTTTAACCTTGATGCTTCTTTGATCAAATGGAATATCCTACCAAACGTTCAAGTAGCTGCTTATGCTTTCAACCGTCAAGTTCCGGGGCCGCAGATTCGAGTTACTGAAGGCGATCGCGTCCGGATTGTAGTCAAGAACAACTTACCAGAATCAACCACAGTACATTGGCATGGCATGATTTTACCCAACAACATGGACGGGCCAGCCGATGTTACCCAAAAGCCAATTGCACCTGGTGCGAGCTATATCTACGAGTTTACTGTTAAGCAAGCAGGCACTTACTTTTACCACTCTCACAAAGATGTAGATCGTCAGCAAACTTTAGGGATGTACGGTGCGTTAATCATCGATCCCAAGAATAAACCAAAAACTCCTGCCTACGATCAAGACGTTTTGGTTCAGCTTCAGGAGTGGACAATAAAGCAAGGCTACACCTTTCCAGCAATGCCGATGGAAGGGCTAATGCCTAACTTCTTCACGATTAATGGTAAAGCTTATCCCTCTACTGAAACAATCAACGCCAAAATTGGTCAAAAAATCCGCTTCCGCTTTATTGGTTCAAATAATGCCTTCATCCACCCAATGCATATTCATGGCGGCCCATTCAAAATTATTGAAACAGACGGTAATCCTCTACCCGCCGTTGCCCAAATAGAAAAGGACACTATCAATGTAGCTCCCGGTGAACGCTACGACGTAATTTGGACAGCTCGCGATCAGGGTAAGTGGTTGCTACATTGCCACATTGCCCATCACGCAACAAACGACAACGTTGAGGTGGAAGGTGGGGGTGGCTTAACAATGATTATTAACGTTACCTAAATTAAAGAAGCTTTACTGACCGAAAGAGCTAGTTCAGAACTGCACCTTTCCAGTACGAGACTTTATACTCCTCTATAAACCAAACTCTTGTTTGAGTTGAACAACCCAAGCTTTAATTCGTTCATTCGTTAAGTCAGACTGATTATCTTCATCAAGCGCTAGACCTACAAATTTACCATCGCGGACGGCTTTAGATTCACTAAATTCATAACCATCTATTGACCAATAGCCAACTGTTTCACCACCCTTTTCTGAAATTTTTTCTGACAAAATCCCTATTGCATCTTGAAAGCTATCAGGATAACCAACCTGATCCCCTGCTCCAAAATAAGCAATTTTTTTGCCACTAAAGTTAATGTTATCTAGCTCATCATAGAAATCTTCCCAATCACTTTGCAATTCACCAATATTCCAGGTAGGGCAACCGATGATGATATAACTGTAATCCTTAAAATCATTTGGTTCAGCTTGTGAAATGTCATTTAACGTTACTACGTCTTCTCCACCAAATTCCTTTTGAATTGTTTCCGCTTCAGTTTGAGTATTACCTGTTTGAGTGCCGAAAAATAAACCAATATTAGCCATTCTCCCTCCTTAATTTTTCTTGTAGTGATTGTTTTGCGTTGTGTTTATGCGGTCACTACTCTAGTTTGAAGCCGCTGTCGTATCTGCGTACTATCACCTTCTACTAAGCAAAAGGGTAAATAATTTATGCTATCGCCATACACATCTGATGACAAAACTTTCTCGCCTCAACTTAAGAGGTTCCAAGGGTAAACTTCATCTTCCTAATGGCATGATTGTAATTTATTTCCAACGGCTGATAATTATTTCATCTTAATTTCATCTTGATATGTGTATATGGATGTTTGAGTATTTTCTCAAGAATGTTTAATCTAAATTTAGAAGTAAATGAAAAATGTATAATTATCAACAGCACATTTTTGATTTATTCACAATAAATTTTAATTATATAGCGTTTCCTAGTCTAGTGAGGTACAGTAACAACAATGAGTAAACCAGCCTTGGATATCTTTTAAAGACACTTTATTAAAAGCTTCTTCAACTGCTTTGGCTAAAGAAGGATAATTTCTGGCACCAATAGAACGTAGTATACTCTTGATTTTTGACCAACAGTTTTCAATGGGTGAAAAATCGGGAGAATAAGGCGGTAAATAAATAAGATTTGCTCCTGCCGCTTGAATCATAGCTTCAATTTCTTTACCTTTATGTGTAAGGAACTGCAAACATAAACGCTTCAAACTGCAAACAAGGCAATTTTGAAACCACATTAAGGGTCTTGGCAACTTTTGGTGATCTTGGTTGGGGGAAGGCAGAGGGCAGAGGGCAGAAGGCAGAAGTCAGAAAGATATAATTGAGATACTTCAAACTTCACTTCATCAAACATTTGAGGAATAAGCCTCAGCAAGCTCTATGTCGGTGCTAACTCACCTATTACCAGATTCAAGCAATCTGAGACTTGAAGATTGCCTTCTTGACGAGATAAAAACGAAGATTTGGTTGATTGTTTCCGCAATTAGAACAGTAGTTAATTGTCCAGTGTGTCATCAACCAACTCACAAAATTCATAGTCGCTATGAACGCTTATTAGCAGACTTACCCTGGGCTGATTACAGCATTACCTTACAGTTACG